>NZ_JBVIGA010000001.1:526129-565574 GCF_055571035.1 Streptomyces malachitofuscus
AAAGTACTCTCCCTCTCTTTATTTTTTTCCTTTTTTTTTGTTGGGGGGGGGGGGTGTTTTTTTTTGGAGGGGTTCTTGGTTTTCCCCCTCTTTCCCCCCCCCCCCCCCCCTCGCGGCGACTGCGGTGCGGATCAGACCTGGCCGGCCTTCTCCAGCGCGGTGCAGCACGTGTCGACCAGCAGACGGGTCACCACGTACGGGTCGACGTTGGCGTTCGGACGGCGGTCCTCGATGTAGCCCTTGCCGTCCTTCTCGACCTGCCACGGGATGCGCACCGAGGCACCGCGGTCGGAGACGCCGTAGGAGTACTCGTTCCACGGGGCGGTCTCGTGCAGACCGGTGAGACGGTCGTCGATGCCGGCGCCGTAGTTCTTGACGTGGTCCAGCGGCTTGGAGCCCTCACCGAGCGACTCGCACGCGGTGATGATCGCGTCGTATCCCTCGCGCATCGCCTTGGTGGAGAAGTTGGTGTGCGCGCCGGCGCCGTTCCAGTCGCCCTTGACCGGCTTGGGGTCCAGGGTGGCGGAGACCTCGAAGTCCTCGGCGGTGCGGTAGAGCAGCCAGCGGGCCACCCACAGCTGGTCGGAGACCTCCAGCGGGGCCAGCGGGCCCACCTGGAACTCCCACTGGCCGGGCATGACCTCGGCGTTGATGCCGGAGATGCCCAGACCCGCCTTCAGGCAGTTCTCCAGGTGCGCCTCGACGACGTCACGGCCGAAGATCTCGTCCGAGCCGACACCGCAGTAGTAACCGCCCTGCGCGGCCGGGAAGCCGCCCTCGGGGAAGCCGAGCGGGCGGGAGCCCTTGAAGAAGGTGTACTCCTGCTCGATGCCGAAGACCGGCTCCTGGGCGGCGAACTTCTCGGCGACCTCGGCCAGCGCGGCACGGGTGTTGGACTCGTGCGGCGTCATGTCCGTGTTGAGGACCTCGCACAGCACCAGGACGTCGTCACCGCCGCGGATCGGGTCCGGGCAGACGAACACCGGCTTGAGGACGCGGTCGGAGGCGTGCCCCTTGGCCTGGTTGGTGGAGGACCCGTCGAAGCCCCAGATCGGCAGGTCCGCGCCCTTGGCGTCGTCGCCCAGGATCTTCGTCTTGGAACGCAGCTTGGCGGTCGGCTCGGTGCCGTCGATCCAGATGTACTCGGCCTTGAAGCTCACGGTCCACATCCTTCGGGGGTGGGTCTGGCGCTTGTGCGGGTGCTGCGGCGCTGCGGCACTGGGGCGCCGCCGTCGATGCCCGCAGCCTGTCAACAGGCGATTTCCCGGCCATTGCCCGAATGTGAACCCCGTGTTACCTGACATGCGGTGTGCCCCGCCGCACTCCGTGAGCGCGCGCGGGAAGGCGGGCGGAGTGTATGCGAGGGCACGCGAAGGGCCCGCCGCTCCCGACCCCGGAGCGGCGGGCCCTGCCTACGGAACCCGGGACCTCACCCCACCTTCTCGATCACCGCGCGCCGGATCAGGAACTTGCCGGCCTCGCGGACCTGCTCGAAGGCCGCGTTGTTGAGCAGCACACAGCTGCCGGACACCGAGGTGACCTCCACCGTCGTGGACTTGTTGTTGTCCAGGTTGGTGACCTTCAGCTTCGTACCGGCCGGGAACTGGTTGCTGGACGCCGCCGGGGCGCCGTCCTCACCGGAGAGGGTGACGGTGGAGCCGTTGCACACCTGCTCACCCACGGCCGCGGCACCGTCACCACCGGCCTGCTCGCCCTGTTCGCCCTGGGCCGGCTGGGACGGAGCGGGCTGCTCCGGCTGCGCGGTCCGAGAGTCCTGAGCCGACTCCCCAACCGTGCACCCGGACGCCTCCTGCTGAACCTTGATCTGGGCGATGACCGCCTCGCGGTTGGCGATCCGCGCCTCCGACTGCGCGTCGGGGTCGGCCCGCTGGCCCTCGATGAACCTCTCGTTGTTGCCGAGCGCGGTGGCGAGCCCCTGACAGACGGTCGAGTCCGCCGCCGACTTGGTGGTGGCCGCCGGTGGGGAGGCGTTCGACGTGGTCGCCATGACGAAGGCGCCGCCTCCCGCCACCGTGGCGGCGCTCAGCAACAGCGCGAGCTTCTTCTTCGGACCGAGAGTTCTCCTGCGCGACATGCGCGCCTCCTCGAAGAGGTAGGGGGGCGTACGCCGCTATGTACGAGATACCGAACGGAGTTGCTCAGCGGTCGGGCCAAATCGCCGAAGTGGCCTGTGTCACACGTCGGTTCGGCGGGAGAGGGCGTCCCGTACGGCCTCCTCCGTACGGCCGACCACCGCCGTGCCGTCGTCCGCCGTGATGATCGGCCGCTGGATCAGTTCGGGATGCGCGGCGAGGGCCGCGATCCAGCGGTCCCGCGTACCGGCCTCCCGCTCCCACTCCTTGAGCCCCAGTTCCGTGGCGACCGCCTCCTGGGTCCGGGTGATGTCCCACGGCTCGAGACCGAGCCGCTCCAGCACCTTGCGGATCTCCTCCTCACCGGGCACCTCCTCCAGATACCTCCGCACGGTGTACTCGGCCCCCTCGGCGTCGAGCAGGCTGAGGGCGCTACGGCACTTGGAACAGGCGGGATTGATCCAGATCTCCATGCCGCACACGGTACGCCGCCCCCTCTGTTCGAATTTGCCGCCGCCTCGCACGTGTCTGCCGAGAGAGCTGTGACGCAGCGACAAAACCCGTACCCACCAGCCCATTTGTTGGCTTGAGCAGGTCTGCTGATTGTCAGTGGCGGGCAGTAAACTGTCAGCAGTGTTCGAGGGAGTCGCCGGGGTCGTCGTGGACCCCGGCGGGCCGCCCCGACCGCGACAGGAGGATGCCCGTGCCCGCTGCCGCACTGAAGCCGAAGCCCCAGCCCACCCAGTCCACCGCCAAGCGTCCCGTGCTGCTCGACATGCCCTGCGCCCCGGTGGAGAAGCGTCCGCTGCCGCCGGGCCGCCCGCGTGAGTGGTACGTCACGCACAACCGCCGGCTCAAGGCGATGCGGCTCGCCATCGCCCTGCTCGACTCCGGCGTCTACCTGCCCAACCAGGCGCGCAACGAGAAGATACGGAGCACGGCGGAGCTGATCGGCGTGCACCCGCCGTCGGACACCACGTGCCACATGGTGCGCGCGTTCATGCGCTACAACCGCTGAGACCGGGACCGCTGCCGGGCGCCTCCGTCGCGGGGCGCCCGGCACCGTCGTGCCGCACGCCGGAGGTGCGCGGGTCCTGGCCGCGGGGGAGTCGGTGGTGGCGCCGGGCATCACCCGGCTGCTCCTCGACCGGGTCTCGGACCGGCTGGCACCGGCGAACGGACAGGCCGAACGGCTCGACGTCCTCACCGCGCGCGAACGGGACGTGCTCGCCCTGGTCGCCATGGCGAAGCTTCATCTGCGGGACCGTGCCCAGGCCGTCGCCTTCGCCTAACGAGTCCGGGCTGGTCCGTCCCTCCCCCTGAGGGTGCAGAACCGGCCCTCGACCCTGCCCCCAGGGGTGCAGGAACCACCCCGCCCGGCGTGCCGGATCCGGTGCCTCGGATCTCCCCTCGGTGCCCGATGTCCGCCGGGCCGCCGGAATCCAGACTTCTCACTGCCGCCGAACGCGGCCGAGAAGATCCTGGAGGATCCGATGAACACCACGCCACCCCACAGTCCCGCAAGCGCAACCGTCTCGTCGAGCTCAGCCAGGCGTCCGCGGAGGACTGCCGGCTGGCGCAGCGCATCGTCACCGAGCGCCGCGCACAGATGGACGACGGCTACCTCGGCGAAGGACGTGAAGGTTCACCGCCAACGTCTCGGAGGACGGCGCGCAGGGGCGGATCCGGGCGCAGCGTGCCGTCACCGACACCCTGACCGGTCCGGAGCGCGGCGACGGCCGGGTCGTCGCCGAGGACACGGCCGCACAGGAAACGGGCTCGGACGACCTGCGGACGACAGCCACGACGGCGGTCCTGATGCTGGGCCTGACGGTCCTGGTGGCGGTCGCCGGAGTCGCGACCACGGCGAGTCTCACCGTGGCCGAACGCCGACGCGAGTTCGGCCTGCTGCGGGCCCTGGGGCTCGGCGCGGCGGCCGTGCACCGCATGGTCACGGCCGAGTGCGCGCTCCACGGCGTACTGGGCGGGGTCCTCGGTCTGGCCCTCGCTGTGCCGTACTCCTGGCTGGTGGTCCGTGTCGCCGAGACGAGCGCCCCCTTCACCGTCCCGGTGGGGCAGCTCGCGGCGGTCCTCACCGCCCTCGTCCTGGTGACCGCGGCGGCGGGAACGGTGCCCGCCCTGCGCGCTTCCCGCACCTCCCCGACGGTGCGTGGGGATCAGTACGGGCGGGAGTTGATGTAGCCGAGCAGCACGATCACCGCGACGACACAGCCGAGCACCACGGCCGTCGACACCCACGACGAGCGGCCCGCCGAGCCCCGGTGCTCCGGCTCGCCCCGGAACGGGACCGGTCCGGGCGGGTTGTCCTTCCAGCGGGCGGCGAGCATGCGGGCCCGTGCCGACGGCTCCTTGTGCTCGGCGCCGTCCGCCCACTTGATGTCGAACTCCCGCTCTTCGTCGTCCCTTTCTGACATCCCCGTGACCTTCTCTCGAACAGCAGTGTCAGATAAATGATCCCTCCCCGGGCGCGGAGAGGGAAGCTTTCCGGACACACGACGGCGCCCCCGCCCCTGGAGGATCCAGGCACGGGGGCGCCGTCGGCCGGTCACACGTCGAAGTACAGCTCGAACTCGTGCGGGTGCGGGCGGAGCTGCAGCGGGGCGATCTCGTTCTCCCGCTTGAAGTCGATCCACGTCTCGATCAGGTCCGGCGTGAATACGTCGCCCTGGAGGAGGAACTCGTGGTCGGCCTCGAGGCGGTCGAGGACGGCGCCGAGGGAGGTCGGGACCTGGGCCACGTTCGCGTGCTCCTCGGGAGCCAGCTCGTAGAGGTCCTTGTCGATCGGCTCGGCCGGCTCGATCTTGTTCTTGATGCCGTCCAGGCCCGCGAGGAGCAGCGCCGAGAAGGCCAGGTACGGGTTGCCGGAGGCGTCCGGGGCGCGGAACTCCACGCGCTTGGCCTTCGGGTTGGAGCCGGTGATCGGGATGCGCATCGCGGCGGAGCGGTTGCGCTGCGAGTACACCAGGTTCACCGGGGCCTCGAAGCCGGGCACCAGGCGGTGGTAGGAGTTCACCGTCGGGTTGGTGAAGGCCAGCAGCGACGGGGCGTGCTTGAGGATGCCGCCGATGTAGTAGCGGGCGGTGTCCGACAGACCGGCGTAGCCCTGCTCGTCGTAGAAGAGCGGCTCGCCGCCCGCCCACAGCGACTGGTGGACGTGCATGCCCGAACCGTTGTCACCGAAGATCGGCTTCGGCATGAAGGTCGCGGTCTTGCCGTTGCGCCAGGCGACGTTCTTCACGATGTACTTGAAGAGCTGCAGGTCGTCGGCGGCGGCCAGCAGGGTGTTGAACTTGTAGTTGATCTCGGCCTGGCCGGCGGTGCCCACCTCGTGGTGCTGACGCTCGACCTTCAGACCGGCCTTGGCCAGCTCCAGGGAGATCTCGGCGCGCAGGTCGGCGAAGTGGTCGACCGGCGGAACCGGGAAGTAGCCGCCCTTGTAACGGACCTTGTAGCCGCGGTTGTCCTCCAGCGCGCCGGTGTTCCAGGCGCCCGCCTCGGAGTCGATGTGGTAGAAGGACTCGTTCTCGGAGGTCTTGAAGCGCACGCTGTCGAAGACGTAGAACTCGGCCTCGGGACCGAAGTACGCGGTGTCCGCGATACCGGTCGAGGCGAGGTAGGCCTCGGCCTTCTTGGCCACGTTGCGCGGGTCACGGGAGTACTGCTCGCCCGTGATCGGGTCGTGGATGAAGAAGTTGATGTTCAGCGTCTTGTCGCGGCGGAACGGGTCGACCCGGGCGGTCGACAGGTCCGCGCGCAGCGCCATGTCGGACTCGTGGATGGCCTGGAAACCACGGATCGAGGATCCGTCGAAGGCCAGCTCGTCGTCGGGGTCGAACGCCTCCGCCGGCACCGTGACGTGCTGCATCACACCCGGGAGGTCGCAGAACCGGACGTCGATGAACTTGACGTCCTCGTCCGCGATGAACTTCTTGGCCTCGTCGGCGTTCTGGAACATCCAGCTCCTCCTACTCCCGACCGTCCCGCCGGGGTGGTAGATCGTTCGTGCGGCCAGTGCGGGTGGCACACGCTGCACTCGACCCTAGGGACGGGTCATTTCTCGTGCGTGACCCATTTGTTTCGCACAAGTTAACCGGGCCCACTCCCACGGTAGCCCCGACGCACCCCGCCGTCCTGTGGTCATATCCGGGCGCAGTACCGTGGACGGGTGGACAACAGGCAAGCAATCGGATCATGGCTGTCCGGGCCGCGTGCGGCGCTGGAGGAAGCCGGTGCCGAGTTCGGATACCGCGGCGAGCAGCTGGGGCTGCCGGAACACGGCCCGGGCTCGATCGCACGCCCCGGCCGCAGGCTCGGCGCCCTCGCCGTGGACTGGGGTCTGTGCATGCTGATCGCATACGGTCTGCTCACCGACGGCTACGACGGACAGACGACCGGCAACTGGGCGCTGCTGGTGTTCCTGGTGCTGAGCGTCCTCACCGTCGGCACGGTCGGCTTCACCCCGGGCAAGCGTCTGTTCGGGCTGCGGGTGATCGCCGTGGACAACGGCCGGGTCCAGCCGCTGCGCGGACTGGTGCGCTCGGCCCTGCTGTGCCTGGCCGTGCCGGCCCTCGTCTGGGACCGCGACGGGCGCGGTCTGCACGACCGGCTGGCCCGCACGGTCGAGGTCCGGGTCTGATCCGACCCCGGGACGAAGGACGGTGGACGGGGCGGTCCGAGGCGGTCCGATACGACGACGGGGGGCGCCGGAATCTCTTCCGGCGCCCCCCGTCGTCATGTCCGGGAGCTGACGGGTCTCAGCGGCCGCGCGGTCCGCCGCCCTTCGGCAGCTTCATGCCCTTGGGCATCGGGCCCTTCGGCAGCGGCATGTTGCTCATCAGGTCGCCCAGGGCGCGCAGCCGGTCGTTGGTCGCGGTGACCTGCGGGCCGGTGAGCACGCGCGGGAGCTTCAGCATGGTCGTGCGCAGCTTCTTCAGCTCGACCTGGCCCTCGCCCGTGCCCACGATCAGATCGTGCACCGGGACGTCCGCGACGATGCGGTTCATCTTCTTCTTCTCGGAGGCCAGCAGGCTCTTCACCCGGTTCGGGTTGCCCTCCGCGACCAGCACGATGCCGGCCTTGCCGACCGCCCGGTGCACCACGTCCTGGCTGCGGTTCATCGCCACCGCCGGGGTGGTCGTCCAGCCCCGGCCGATGTTGTCGAGCACGGCCGCGGCGGCGCCCGGCTGTCCCTCCATCTGCCCGAAGGCCGCTCGCTCGGCCCGGCGCCCGAACACGATCGCCGTCGCGAGGAAGGCGAGCAGAAGGCCCAGGATGCCGAGATAGATGGGGTGCCCGATCAAGAAGCCGATCGCGAGGAAGACACCGAAGGTGACGATTCCGACAGCCGCGAGTACAAGACCGATCTTCTTGTCGGCCCTGCGGGTCATCTTGTAGGTCAGGGCGATCTGCTTCAGTCGCCCGGGGTTCGCAGCGTCCGCTGCGGGTTCCTTCCTCGCCATGGCATGAAGTCTACGTGTCCCCAGGAGTGCCCTCGACGGCAGTGCCCGGGGTGGCCGGGTTCGGCGGACGCGTCAGGGGCGGGTGGTCACGGTCAGGTCGAGGACGCGCTGGGTCTCGATCCGGTCCTTGGCGCGACGGCGGTCCTCGAGGACGGAGGTCCAGGCGTTGCGCCGGGCGGTGCGCTGGCCGCCGCTCATCAGCAGCGACTCGACGGCGCGCAACGCGGTGGAGAAGGACGGGATGGCGGTGGCGCGGACAGGCGCGGCCTGCATGGTGGAGGTCTCCCTCGGTGCCGACGGGTAGGGGTGTGCGTGCTGTGATTCCAGGCTCACTGACTGGTGTTACCAGGGCGTGACCGGCCGGTCAAACAGGCATGAAGCCTCCGTGCGGGGCCCCGGAACGCCGACGCGGTCCCGACCTGTGCCCTCATCTGCGAGGACGGTCGGGACCGCGTGCTCTCGGCCATTACTGGCCGGTAGGGCCTTGTGTGTGAGTTCACACGTCGTCGGAGGTGTGCCGCCGGGGCTGCGTCAGACCGCCTGGGAGGCGACGTACGTGCCGCCCCGCTGCGAAGCAGCTGATTGACGCAGCTCGACGGCCATCCGGTACAGCCGGCCGGCGCGGTACGAGGAGCGGACCAGCGGGCCGGACATCACTCCGGAGAAGCCGATCTGTTCGGCCTCCTCCTTCAGCTCCACGAACTCGTGCGGCTTCACCCAGCGCTCCACGGGGTGGTGGCGCACGGAGGGCCGCAGGTACTGGGTGATGGTGACCAGCTCGCAGCCGGCGTCGTGCAGCTGCCTCAGCGCCTCGCTGACCTCCTCGCGGGTCTCGCCCATGCCGAGGATCAGGTTGGACTTGGTGACCAGGCCGTAGTCACGGGCGTCGGTGATGACCTTCAGCGAGCGGTCGTAGCGGAAGCCGGGGCGGATCCGCTTGAAGATCCGGGGGACCGTCTCGACGTTGTGCGCGAAGACCTCGGGGCGGGAGGAGAAGACCTCCGCGAGCTGCTCCGGGACCGCGTTGAAGTCCGGGGCCAGCAGCTCGACCTTGGTGCGGCCCTCCGCGCGGTCCGCGGTCTGCGCGTGGATCTGGCGCACGGTCTCCGCGTACAGCCAGGCGCCGCCGTCCTCCAGGTCGTCGCGGGCCACGCCGGTGATGGTGGCGTAGTTCAGGTCCATGGTGACCACGGACTCGCCCACGCGGCGCGGCTCGTCACGGTCGAGGGCCTCGGGCTTGCCGGTGTCGATCTGGCAGAAGTCGCAGCGCCGGGTGCACTGGTCGCCGCCGATGAGGAAGGTGGCCTCGCGGTCCTCCCAGCACTCGTAGATGTTCGGACAGCCGGCTTCCTGGCAGACCGTGTGCAGCCCCTCGCTCTTGACGAGGTTCTGCATCTTGGAGTACTCGGGGCCCATTTTCGCCCGGGTCTTGATCCACTCGGGCTTGCGCTCGATGGGGGTCTGGCTGTTGCGGACCTCCAGGCGCAGCATCTTGCGTCCGTCGGGTGCGACTGCGGACACGACCGGCTCCCTAGCGATTGATTCTTCGGCGTGCTCAAGCGTACGCCCGTTGATATGAATGCCCGGCGAGGGTGTCGGCCTGCTGAGGGCAGCCCGCCCCCGTCCTCGTCGGGGCCCGTTACGCCGTGACGTGCAACGCCGGGCGGGCGGCTTTTATGCCGGTGTCCTCTCGATCTCCCGCGGCTTGGGATCCGCGTTCTCCAGGATGTCGCGGAGGTGGCGCTCGATGACGGGGAGCACCTCCTCGATCGTGATGTCACGGCCCAGTTCGGCCGCGAGGGAGGCGACACCCGCGTCCCGGATCCCGCACGGGATGATCCTGTCGAACCACTTGTTGTCGGGGTTCACGTTCAGTGCGAAGCCGTGCATCGTGACGCCCTTCGCCACGCGGATGCCGATCGCCGCGATCTTGCGGTCCTCGCGGCGCTGGCCGGCGTTGGAGGGGGCGTACTCCGGTCCGTTGAGACGGGGGTCGAACTCGTCGTCGTGCAGACGGGGGTCGAAGTCCAGGGAGAGGCCGCCGAGGGCGGGGCGCTGCTCGACCGGGTCGCCGAGGACCCAGACGCCGCTGCGGCCCTCGACCCGGGTGGTCTCCAGGCCGAACTCCGCGCAGGTGCGGATCAGGGCCTCCTCCAGACGGCGGACGTGCGCGACCACGTCCACCGGGCGGGGGAGCTTCTGGATGGGGTAGCCCACCAGCTGGCCGGGACCGTGCCAGGTGATCTTGCCGCCGCGGTCCACGTCGATGACCGGGGTGCCGTCGAGCGGGCGCTCGCTCGCCTCGGTGCGGCGGCCGGCCGTGTAGACCGGGGGGTGCTCCAGGAGGATGACGGTGTCGGGCACCTCGTCGGCGAACCGCGCCGCGTGCACCCGGCGCTGCTCGTCCCAGGCCACCTGATAGTCGACGGCCTCGGCCCCGAAGCCCATCCGGACGAACCGCAACGCACTCACCGCAAGCGCCTCCCTGGAAGGTCGTCAGGCGCGAAACGCGCCCACGCCACTGTACGACCGTTCGAGGGGGCGGTGGTCGGCGGGCGTCCTGTGGCCGGTCCGCGGACGGTCTTCGTCAGCTTTCGGGCAATTCTCACACGATCGGATGAATGGTGGTCGAAGTGTGCGACCGGGTGTTTACTCTCCGCTACATTCGCGCCGTCCCATGAGGCCATCAGGGCTGCTCACAGGCAATCCCGGCACACCAGGAGCCGGAAGGCAGGAGACCGCACCGCAGATGACGGAACGACCCGCGCAGCGCACCCCCAACCGACAGCTCGCCGCGCTCATCGCAGAAGCGGGGTTCTCCAACGCGGGACTCGCCCGTCGCGTGGACCAGCTCGGTCTCGAACACGGGCTCGACCTGAGATACGACAAGACATCCGTGACCCGCTGGCTGCGCGGCCAGCAGCCGAGGGGGACGACGCCGGCGCTGATCGCCGAGGTCTTCACCCGGCGTCTCGGGCGCCGCCTGACCGCCCAGGACCTGGGGCTGGACGCCTGCGCTCCCGTCTACGCGGGACTGGAGTTCGCGGCCACCCCGGACGAGGCCGTCGACATCGTCAGCGGGCTGTGGCGCAAGGACTCCGGCAGCCATGCGGAGCTGCGCAAAATCGCCTTCACCTCGGCGGGGCTGGTGGTGCCGAGCCGGGACTGGCTGATCGGGCGGGCCGACGACAAGGTGGCCCGCGCGGAGCCGCCGGTGCGGGTCCCCGCGCAGGGACGGCCCGCGGCGCGGGCGGTGGCGCCGCCGTCCGCGCTCGCCGCCCGTCGGGGCGGTGCGGCGGAACGAGGGCCCGGACACCGGGTCAGCGGCGGTGACATCGCCGCGCTGCGGTCGGTGGGGGAACTGTTCCGCACCCTCGACGACGCGTACGGGGGCGGGCACGCCCGCCAGGCCCTGGTTCGCTACCTGGAGCACGAGTGCGAGCCGATGCTGCGGGGCACCTACGGCGAGCAGACCGGGCGCCGGCTCTTCGCCGCCGCGGCGGATCTGACCCGGCTGGCCGGGTGGACGTCCTACGACATCGCCGCGCACGGGCTCGCGCAGCGCTACTTCGTGCAGGCGCTGCGGCTCGCGCAGGCGGCGGGGGACCGGGCCTACGGTGCGTATGTCCTGGTCACGATGAGCCGACAGGCCGTCTACCTCGGGCATGGGCGGGAGGCGGTGCAGCTCACCCGGGTCGCCCAGCAGGGGGCGGGGAGTTCGGCGCCGCCCGCCGTGCAGGCGCTGCTGCACGCCGCGGAGGCGCGGGGGCACGGGGTGCTGGGGGAGGTGCGGGCCTGCACGGCCGCGCTGGTGCGCGCGGAACGTGCGCTGGAAGGGGCGCGGCCCGGGGACGAGGTGCCGTACTGGGCGCGCTTCTTCGACGAGGCACAGCTCGCGGACGAGTTCGGGCACTGTCACCGGGATCTGCAGCAGTACCGGGCCGCCGCGCAGCATGCGGAGCGCTCGCTGCAACTGCGGGCGCCGGGGTATGCGCGCAGCCGGCTGTTCTGCCGGGTGGTGCTGGCCACGGCCCGGCTGGGTCTTGGCGAGCTCGACCAGGCCTGCCAACTGGCGGCGGAGGCGGCGGCGCAGGCGGCCGAGATGCGCTCCGTGCGGGCGGTGGAGTACGTCCGTGACTTCGAGCGCAAGCTGGAGCCGTACCGGGATGCGGCTCCTGTGCGTACGTATCGGGACAGGACCGCGGCTTACGTCTGAGGGGGTGCGGGTTTTCGGGCCCGGGGCGTAGGTGTTCCTTCGGTGGGGGTGCGGGGCCGGGGCGGGCACCCCCGCCCCGGCCCCTCCTCGCCGTGTGCGGCTGCTCGGATCAGCGGTCGGTCCGTCTGGCGTCGTCCGTGTGCGCGCTCAGGTCAGGGGCCGGCCCATCATGATGTCGTCGACGTATGCGCCGTCCACGTAGAACTCGCCCGGCTGTACTCCTTCCACTACGAAGCCCTCCGACTCGTAGAGCTTGCGGGCCGCGGTGTTGTGGCCGAGCACGCGCAGGGTGATCCGGCGGGCGCCGTGCTTTCTGGCGTCCGCGACGGCGGCCCGTACCAGGGCCCGGCCCACGCCGAGGCCGCGTGCCTCCGCCAGGACGGCGAGGCCGCGGATCTGCCGTACGTGCGCGTTGGAGGCGAGTGCGGTGGGGTGGCCGAGACGGACGTACCCCACGAGCCTTCCCTCGTGCTCGGCGACCCGGTGGTCCTTGGGGCCGGAGCGCTCGGTGAAGAAGGAGTCGTACGGCGGCTGCGGCGGCGGGGTCACGGCGTGGACGGGGGACCAGGTCTCGTGGTCGATGCGGGCCAGTTCGCCCTCGTCGTCCGGACGGGCGATGCGTATGTGCGGCTCGGGCATGTGGGCCACTGTACGACCGGAATGCACCGTCATCTCCGTGATTTACGGGGCGAGAGGGGCAGGATGGCGGCATGGAACGAGCGCGAATCGCGGTGGCCGGGGCGTCCGGGCTCATCGGTGGTGCCCTGGCCCGGTCCCTGACGGCGGACGGGCACACGGTGGTGCGGCTGGTGCGGCGGGCGCCGCAGGGAGCGGACGAGGTCCGGTGGGATCCGGAGCGGGGGTCCGTGGACGCCGAGGGGCTCGCGGGGTGCGACGCTGTGGTGAACCTGGCGGGCGCCGGCGTCGGCAACCGGCGCTGGACGGAGGAGTACAAGGAGCGGATCCGTGCCGGACGGGTGCGGGGCACCGCGGCACTCGCCGAGGCCGTCGCCGGGCTGCCCGCGGACGTCCGGCCGCGGGTGTTCCTGAACGGCAGCGCGATCGGCTACTACGGCGAGACCGGTGACCGGCCGGTCGACGAGAGCGCCCCGCCCGGCACGGGCTTCCTTCCGCACCTGTGCGTGGAGTGGGAGGCGGCCGCACAGGCGGCCGGTGTCCGTACGGTGTTCGCGCGGACCGGTCTGGTGGTGGCGCGCGGCGGTGGCGCGTGGAGCAGGCTGTTTCCGCTGTTCCGGGCGGGGCTCGGTGGGCGGATGGGCGATGGGCGCCAGTACTGGTCGTTCATCGCCCTGCACGACGAGGTGGCGGCCCTGCGTCATCTTCTCGACCATGACGGGCTGTCCGGTCCGTTCAATCTGACGTCCCCTCATCCGGTCACCAACCGTGAGGTCACCGAGGCGATGTCCCGTGTGCTGCGTCGGCCGGCGGTGTTCGCGGTGCCCGCGCCGGTGCTGCGGACGGTGCTCGGCGAGATGGCCGGGGAGGTGCTCGGCAGCGCCCGGGTGCTGCCGACGCGGCTGCTGGAGTCGGGATTCCGGTTCGCGTTCCCCCGGATCGAGGGAGCCGTGCGGGCGGCGTTGTGAAACTGAGCCCTCTTCGACCACTTCGTGCCCATACGGCATGCGTATGCGACCGTCGTGCGCCCGTGCACTGCCCATGCGCGACTGACCCGGTGGCCGATCACGGTCCTAACCTCGACCAGAACTCGGGTATCCCTGGGGCCTGTTGAGGGCATGACGTCTCCAGCGCCCGCGCAACCTCGAGGAGGGGCACGTGCTTGAGCCCACGTACCAGGCGGACGTCGTCGTCGTGGGAGCCGGGATCGCCGGACTCTCCGCGGCGCGACGACTGACCAGCGCAGGAGTCACCACCGTCGTCCTGGAGACAGCCCATGAGGTGGGCGGCCGCATGACGACCGAGAAGGTCGACGGCTTCCGGCTCGACAGGATCGGGCGGTTGCTGTCCACGGCGCATCCGGAACTGCGTCCGGGCCCCGAAGGGCCCGCGCTGCGGCCCTTCGACCCCGGGGTCCTGCTGCACAGCGACGGACGGCACCATCGTGCCGGCGTGCAGCCGGGTGCGCGGGCGCGCGGCACCAGGAGCGCACTCCATGCGGTGCGCGCCCTGGCGAGCGCCCCCCGGGCGGGAGCCGGCCCGCGAAGGCCGGCGGCCGTGCCCGGACGGCAGGTGTCCGTGCCCCGCCGCCGCAGCGGCGCCCCGCTGGGCACGGCGATGGACCAGGCCCGGCTCGGGGCCGCGCTCGCCCGGCTCGCGGGCACCCCCGTCGAACGGCTGCTGGCCCGGCCCGAACTGCCCGCCGCCGAGGCGCTGGTGGCCCGGGGCCTGCCCGCCCGCACGATCGACGGCTTCCTGCGCCCGCTCCTCGCCGCCCTGCTGTGCGACCCGGACCTCACCACGTCCAGCCGGTGCGCGGATCTGGCACTGCACGCGTTCGCGAGCGGGCGGCTGTGTCTGCCGGAGGGCGGCGCGGAGGCGTTGCCGCAGCAGCTGGCGCGGACGCTGGCGCCCGGCACGGTGCACACGGGGGTGCGGGTGACGTCCGTGTCGACGACATCGGTGGCGACCGCGGAGCACGGGGAGTTCCGGTGCGGCGCGGTGCTGATCGCCACCGGTGCGCGGGCGGCGGCCGAACTGCTGCCCGGCCTGCGGGTGCCGGACTTCCACCCGGTGACCGTGGTGCACCACACGACCGACGAGCCGCCCGCCACCGGCGCGTCGCTGCTGCTGGACGCCGATCGGGGCGGGCCGGTCGCGTACACGGCCGTCGTGAGCCGCGTCGACCCGTCCCGGGCACCGGCCGGCCGTACCCTGGTGACGTCCACGGTGCTGGGCCCCTCGGTGCCGGGGATCGACACCGCCGTACGGATGCACCTGGCCCGGCTGTACGGGGTGTCGACGGCACGCTGGGAGACGCTCGCCGTGCGCCACACCGCGGACGCGGTGCCCGCGATGCGCCCGCCGCTCGATCTGCGGCGGCCGGTGCGGCTGCTGGCGGGGCTGTACGTGTGCGGGGACCACCGGGACACCGGGACGGTCGAGGGCGCCCTGCGGTCGGCTCAGCGCGCCACGGCCGCACTCCTGGCCGACCTGGGCGTGAACCGGCCCCTGCACACGGCGGACCCGGTGCCGACCGCCCGGGCGGCATGAGGGCGCCGCGCCGGCGGACACGTCACGAGGTCACCAGCGGGCCCGTGTCCACCGGCGCCGTCGCCTCCGCGGCGCGCTCCGCGTCGTCCGCCACCTCGTCGGCCGTCAGGACGTAGCCGGTCTCGGTGTCCGAGGTGGAGCGCGCGAACACCACGCCGTACACCTGGCCGCCGGTGGTCAGCAGCGGGCCGCCGGAGTTGCCGGGGCGGACCGTGGAGCGGATCGAGTAGATCTCGCGGGTGACCGTCGCGTCGTTGTAGATGTTCTGCCCGCGCGCCTGCACCCGGCCCGCGACCGTCGCCGCCTGCAGGTTCAGATCGCCGTCCTGCGGGTAGCCCGCGACGACCGCGGAATCGCCCCGGTCGGCGTCGTCGTCGAACTCCAGGACGGGCGCCCGCAGATCCGGCACGTACAGCACGGCCACGTCCTTGCGCGGGTCGAAGAGCACCACCCGCGCGTCGTACGTCCGCCCGACCCCGCCCACGCGCACGGTCGGATCGTCGATGCCGGCCACCACATGGGCGTTGGTCATCACATGCTCCCGCGCGTAGACGAAGCCGCTGCCCTCACGGCCCTGGGTCCCGGCGACGCCCTCCACCTTCACCGTGCTGCGCTGCGCGGCGCGGGTGGCGGCCGCGGTGACGCTGTCGCCGGTGGGCGCGGCGACCTCGGCGGTCGACTCGTTCTCGAACGGGTTGAACACCTGCGGGAAGCCCGCCTCGGTGAGCGCCGAGGTGGCCCGCGAGAACCAGCCCGGGGTGGTGTCCGGCATCGTGTCCTGCACCGCGCCCAGCAGCCGCGAGTCCCGGATCGCCGACGTGACCAGCGGGGAGGAGGACGCGCCCAGCACGCTCGCCGCCACCCACGCCACGATCAGCACCGCCACCGAGTTGGCCACCGCCCCGCCGACCCCGTCCGCCACCCTCAGCGGCCCCCGGTCCAGCTCCCGCCGCAGCCGCAGCGCCAGCCGCCCCGCCAGCTCATGGCCCACCACCGCCGGCAGCAGCACCGTGAAGACCGCCGCCACCGTCGCCCGGGTGGTCCCCGGCGTGACCAGGTCCATGATCCACGGCAGGATCCACACGCCGACCACCGCGCCGCCCACGAAACCGGCCAGTGAGACACAGCCGGCCAGCAGCCCGCGCCGGTAACCGGACGCCGCGTAGGCCAGGACGACCAGCAACAGCAGGATGTCGAGCAGGTCCACGCACGCCGCCTTTCTCTCGGGACCACCGGACCCTTCCATACGGCGCGGAGGGGCCCGGTGATCAGCGTCGCGTCGTGCGGCCGCCGGAAAGCGCCCGGGCACGCGCGCACTGGGGAAAACGTCACGGACCAGGACGATGGTTCCACCGGGTGGCACATCACAGATCGCGGACCACGCCGATCGGCCCCACAGTGAGACCATGCGTGTCCCGAGACGACAGCGCGGAGCGCGGAGACGCCGCTCCCCGCGGATACCCGGCGGGCCCGGCTCGCGGCGCCCGCCCGCAGCCGCCAAGGTCGCGCTCGGCTGTGTGCCGGGCCTGGCCGCCGCCGTCGCCCTGGTCCTGTGCGCCTACGGCGTCGAGCGGGCCGCCGAGTCCGGCGCCGCCTCCGCCGCCGCACGGACGGAGCCCGCCTTCCAGGCCCCCCGGCCGCCGATCCTGCCCCGCTCGGCCTGGCTGGGCGACGGCGCCCGCGAGCAGCCGCCGCCGCGCTACGACGACACGGTCGTCGCCGTCTTCATCCACCACACCGACTCGCCCAACGGCTACGACTGCGCGGACGCGCCCGGCATCATCAGGGCCCTGTACGAGGGCCAGACCCTCGGCCGCGACTGGGACGACCTCGGCTACAACTTCGTCGTCGACCGCTGCGGCACCATCTACGAGGGCCGCGCCGGCGGCACCGACCAGCCCGTCACCGGCGCCCACACCCAGGGCTTCAACCACCGCAGCACCGGCATCGCCGCCCTCGGCACCTTCACCGAGGGAGTGCCCGTGCCCGAGGAGATGCTGCGGTCGATCGCCGAGCTGTCCGCCTGGAAGCTCGGCACGTCCGGCACCGACCCGCGCGGCGAGGTGCAGATGGTCTCCAGCAACGGCGGCAGCCGCTACGCGGCCGGCACCACCGCCACGCTGCACGCGATCGCCGGACACAGCGACGGCTACATGACCAGCTGCCCGGGCGCCGCCCTCCAGGCCCGCCTCCCGGACATCAGGACCCTCGCCGCCCGTATCCAGGGCCGCGAGACCGCACAGCAGGCCACTCGGAAGGACACCCGCGACGACCTACAGCCCGTCCTGAAGCAGAACGTCACACAGAACGAAGAGCAGACCTCATGAGCGACACCCCTGACCGAAGTACCACCTGGGCGGACGCCCTGCGCCGCCCCTGGACGGTGCTGTGCGCCGCCGCTGCCGTCGTCCTCGGCCCGGCGTGCCACACCGCCTCCGCCCTCATGCAGGCCAACGCCGCACCCCTGCGTCACACGCCGAGTCCGCACCGGCGTCTGTGAACCCGCGGTGCGCGCGCCTTCGCGGCTCAGTCCCCGAAACGCTCCCAGAGCCGCGGATAGCGCTCCGCGAGCAGCGCCTCGTTCTCGAAGTCGAGCGGTGTGCCCTCCGGCTCCGCCGGGGCCGGAGGCAGCTCGAGGTCGGGTGCCACGGTTCCGGTGAGCTGCTCGTACGCCTCGTCCGCCGCGTAGCCCAGGTCCTCGCCGTCGCCGTCGAGCTCCTCGTCGAAGTCGTCCAGCAGCTCGGCGAGCGCGTCCGGATCGTGCAGGGCGCCCTCGAACACCTCCCGGCCCTGGCCGATCAGCCAGCACCGGAAGTAGTCGAAGGCGTCGTCGCTCGCCCCGCCCAGCAGCACCCACGCGGCGCCCCACAGGTCCCAGTGGTAGGCGCGGTGGTAGCGGGACTCGAAATGACGGGCGAAGTCCAGCACGGCCTCCGGGTCCAGCCGTACCAGCCGCTCCACGAGCAGATCCGCCTGCTCCTCCGGGTCGCCCTCGGCGTCCTCCCGGGCGGTGTCCACCAGCTCCCAGAACTCCGTCTCGTCCATCACGGGTCAAGCATCGGCCCTGAGGCCCGCAGACGCACCCGCAGTGAACCAGGGGCGCGGGGAACGGCGCAAAAGGGGGTCCTGGGGAGGGCGAAGCCCCCCAGGTTCGGGACGGGAAGGGGCGGCGGGGGCGAGGAAGCCCGGGCCCGAGCCGGGGCCACCCTCGCTCACCCCCCGTACAACTCCGCCAGCCGCGCAGCCTCCCGCGCGAACCGCTCCCGCAACTCCGCGGGCGCCAGCACCTCCACCTCCGCCCCCAGCGCCGTCAGTTGCGTATGGGCGACCTCCTCGGACTCCACCGGCAGCGTCACCGTCACCCGCCCGCCGCAGTCCGGCTCACCCGCCCGCTCCAGCGCCTCCCGCGCGGACAGCGGATCCACGACGTGCGCGAGCCGCCGCACCCCCTCCGCCGACAGCCGCACCACCACCTCCGCTCGCAGGATCGACCGCGCGAACTGCTCCGCCCGCTCCTCCCAGAACGCCGGCAGATCGAACTCCTCCGCACGCTCGAAACGCTCCTCGCCCGCCTCCACCGCCGTGAACCGGTCGATCCGGTACACCCGGAAGGACCCGCCCCCGGCCACCCGCGCGCACAGGTACCAGGCACCCGCCTTGAGCACGAGCCCGTACGGCTCCAGCTCCCGCTCCACGTCGTGCTCGCCGCGCCGGTAGCGGGCGGTGATCCGCCGGTCGTCCCACACCGCGTCCGCGACCGCCGGCAGCAGTACGGGTGTCGCCGGCTCGTGGAACCAGTTCGGGGCGTCCAGATGGAACCGCTGCGCCGCCGTGCGGGAGGCGTCCCGGAGGGAGGGCAGCAGGGCGGCCGACACCTTCAGCCGGGCCGCCGAGGCCGCGTCCTCCAGACCCATCTCGCGCAACGCCCCCGGCACCCCGGACAGGAACAGCGCCTCCGCCTCGCTGCGGGCCAGCCCGGTCAGCCGCGTCCGGTACCCGCCGACCAGCCGGTACCCACCGATCCGCCCCCGGTCCGCGTACACCGGCACCCCGGCCTCCGACAGCGCCTGCGCGTCCCGGGTGACCGTGCGCTCCGACACCTCCAGCTCCCGCGCCAGTTCGGCTGCGGTCATCGAGGGCCGGGACTGCAGCATCAGCACCATTTTGATCAGTCGGGCAGCACGCATGCGCCCCATCATGCAAGAGACCCCCGCCGGAGCGGGGGTCTCCTGCCGGGTGACCGGCCCTTACAGGCCGTACTTCTCGCGCGCTTCCTTCACGGCCGTGGCCTTGACCTCGCCGCGCCGGGCGAGCTGGGCCAGGGCGGCGACGACGATGGACTCGGCGTCGACACCGAAGTGGCGGCGGGCCGCGTCACGGGTGTCCGACAGGCCGAAGCCGTCGGCGCCCAGCGACGTGTAGTCCTGCTCGACCCACTGTGCGATCTGGTCCGGGACCTGACGCATGTAGTCGGAGACCGCCAGCACCGGACCCTCGGCGCCCTGCAGCGCCTGCCGGACGAACGGCACCCGGTCCTCGCCGCGCAGCAGCGCCTCGTCCGCCTCCATGGCGTCCCGGCGCAGCTCGGTCCACGAGGTCGCCGACCACACGTCGGCGGACACGCCCCACTCCTCGGCGAGCAACTGCTGCGCCTTCAGCGCCCAGTGGATCGCCGTACCGGAGCCGAGCAGCTGGATGCGCGGCGCGTTCGCGGCCGGGGACAGGCCCGCGGACTCCGCCGTGTTGAAGCGGTACAGGCCCTTGACGATGCCCTCGTCGATGCCGTCCGCCTGCGGCTTGGCGGGCTGCGGCAGCGGCTCGTTGTAGACCGTCAGGTAGTAGAAGACGTTCTGGTCCTCGTCCGGCTTGCCCTCGCCGAACATCCGGCGCAGACCCTCCTTGACGATGACACCGATCTCGTACGCGAACGCCGGGTCGTAGGTCAGGGATGCCGGGTTGGTCGCCGCGATGACCGGGGAGTGACCGTCGGCGTGCTGGAGGCCCTCGCCGGTCAGCGTGGTGCGGCCCGCGGTGGCGCCGACCAGGAAGCCGCGGCCGAGCTGGTCGCCGAGCTGCCACATCTGGTCGCCGGTGCGCTGCCAGCCGAACATCGAGTAGTAGATGTAGAACGGGATCATCGTCTCGCCGTGCGTCGCGTACGACGTCGACGCGGCGATGAACTCGGCCATGGCGCCGGCCTCGGTGATCCCCTCGTTGAAGATCTGGCCGTTCTTGGCTTCCTTGTAGTACATCAGCTGGTCGCGGTCGACCGGCTCGTACGTCTGGCCCATCGGCGAGTAGATGCCGAGGGACGGGAAGAGGCTCTCCATGCCGAAGGTGCGCGCCTCGTCGGGGACGATCGGCACCCAGCGCCTGCCGGTCTCCTTGTCACGGACCAGGTCCTTGACCAGGCGGACGAAGGCCATGGTGGTGGCCACGTTCTGCGAGCCGGAGCCCTTGTCGAAGGCGGTGAACGCCTTGTCGGCGGGCTGCGGCAGCGGAGCGACCGGGTGCACGCGGCGGGCCGGGGCCGGACCGCCGAGGGTGGCGCGGCGCTCCTGGAGGTAGCGGACCTCGGGGGAGTCGGCGCCCGGGTGCACGTAGGGGACCTGGCCGTCGACGAACCGGGAGTCCGGGACCGGCAGCTCCAGACGGTCGCGCATCGCCTTGAACTCGTCCACCGTCAGCTTCTTCATCTGGTGGTTGGCGTTCTTCGAGGCGAAGCCCTCACCGAGGGTGTGGCCCTTCACGGTCTGCGCCAGGATCACGGTCGGCGCGCCCTTGTGGGCGAGCGCGGCCTTGTAGGCGGCGTAGACCTTGCGGGACTCGTGGCCGCCGCGGGAGAGGTGGAAGCACTCGAGGATCTTGTCGTCGCTCAGCAGCTTCGCCATCTCGGCGAGTGCCGGGTCCTTGCCGAAGAAGTCCTCGCGGATGTAGGCGGCGTCGCGCGTCTGGTACGTCTGCACCTGCGCGTCCGGTACCTCGCGCAGCCGGCGTACGAGGGCGCCCGTGGTGTCGAGTTGGAACAGCTCGTCCCACGCCGTGCCCCAGAGCGTCTTGATGACGTTCCAGCCGGCGCCGCGGAACTGGGCCTCCAGCTCCTGCACGATCTTGAAGTTGGCGCGGACCGGTCCGTCGAGGCGCTGCAGGTTGCAGTTGATGACGAAGGTCAGGTTGTCGAGCTGCTCGCGGGAGGCGAGGGTGAGCGCGGTCGTCGACTCGGGCTCGTCCATCTCGCCGTCACCGAGGAACGCCCAGACGTGGGAGTCGGAGACGTCCTTGATGCCGCGGCTGGTCAGATAGCGGTTGAAGCGCGCCTGGTAGATCGCGGAGATCGGCCCGAGGCCCATCGACACGGTGGGGAACTCCCACAGCCAGGGCAGCCGGCGCGGGTGCGGGTACGACGGCAGTCCGTTGCCGCCCGCCTCACGGCGGAAGTTGTCGAGCTGCTCCTCGCCGATCCGGCCGTCGAGGAAGGCACGGGCGTAGATACCGGGGGAGGCGTGGCCCTGGATGTAGAGCTGGTCGCCCGAGCCGTCGCCCTCCTTGCCGCGGAAGAAGTGGTTGAAGCCGGTCTCGTACAGCCAGGCCGCGGAGGCGAAGGTGGCGATGTGACCGCCGACGCCGTACTTGCTGCCGCGGGTCACCATCGCGGCCGCGTTCCAGCGGTTCCAGGCGGTGATCCGCTGCTCCATCGCCTCGTCGCCGTCCACGGCGGGCTCGGCGGAGGTGGGGATGGTGTTGACGTAATCGGTCTCGAGGAGCTTCGGCAGCGCGATGCCGGCGCCCTCGGCGCGCTCCAGGGTGCGGCGCATCAGGTACGCGGCACGGTGCGGCCCGGCCGCCTTGGTGACGGCGTCCAGGGAGGCCTGCCACTCGGCGGTCTCCTCGGGGTCGCGGTCCGGGAGCTGGTCGAGCTCGCTCGGCTGGATGGCCTTGGGGTCGGTCATGTCGCCGCCTTCCTCAGTCGAAGGGGGTTCCCTCATCGGTAAGGGTTCGGGGGTGCCCTTGGTCTTTGGCAGGACAGGGCTGGGACTTCGGTGGAAGTCCGCTGGCGACAATAACTCGCTGATCGATGATCGATCAAAGGGTTGAGGGTCAAAACCTCTTGATCACGAGAAAGTCGGCACGGGGTGTCTTCGACGGTGGCACGGGGTGACGGGGCCCTTCGGGTGTTTGCGCAGGTGAGGCTTGTATGGCGCGTTCGAGCACGGGTGCTTCTGAGGTGTGGCGGCCGCGGCCCGGTGGGGCTTGATCGCGCAGTTCCCCGCGCCCCTGAAGGGGCGCGGGGAACTGCGCGAGAGGGGGGTCGGGGGGGGCGGAGCCACCCAGGACGGGGCGGGAAGGGGCGGCGGGGGCGGGAAAACCCGTGCCTACGCCCGCGGCGCGCACCCCAGCACATGCGCCTTCACCAGCTCCGCAATCCGCGGGTCGCGGCGACGGAACGCCGCCACCAGCTCCTCGTGCTCCTCCGCGTACGACTGCTGCACCGTCCCCAGCCACCGTATCGACAGCGCCGTGAACACCTCGATTCCCAGCCCCTCCCACGTGTGCAGCAGCACCGAGTTGCCCGCTGCCCGCACCAGCTCCCGGTGGAACGCCACCGTGTGCCGCACCTGCCCGGTCCCGTCCGACAGCCGGTCCGCCTCGTACAACGCGGCGACGTGCGGCTCCAGCGCGGAGCAGTCCTCCGCAAGCCGCCCCGCCGCCAGCTCCGCCGCGATCGCCTCCAGACCGGCCCGGACGGGGTAGCTCTCCTCCAGGTCGGCGGCCGTCAGATTCCGCACCCGCACGCCCTTGTTCGGCGCCGACTCGATCAGCCGCAGGGACTCCAGTTCGCGCAGCGCCTCCCGGACGGGCGTCTGGCTGACCTCCAGCTCCGTCGCGATCCGGCGCTCCACGATCCGCTCGCCCGGCTTCCATCGTCCGCTGATGATCCCTTCCAGGATGTGCTCGCGGATCTGTTCGCGCAGCGAGTGGACGACGGGCGCGGTCATGAGGGCTCCTTAGGAAGGGGCCCACAGGCCCCCGGGGGGCTTTGACGCTTAGACAATACGGCCGTCGGCCCGCGCCGGAGGGGCGCGCAGGGGCGCTTTCGCCCAGGTGAGACGAGACTTACACGCCGTCCTCGCTGCGCCAACCAGGTGTCTTTGTGTGATCATCCGACCGCTGATGCGTGTCGCGCGCTGCGGATGAGTCGTCCGTTCCCAGGATGATCCTGCGATTTTTCCCTCGGATCAGACGGGACTGGAACGACGATGATGCGAGCCACATGGCCCAGACCCTCGCGCCCGCGAGTCTCGGCCCGACGACACGGTCTGCGACTGGGCGGCGCGATGATCTTCGCCGTCGCACTGGTCGGCGTTTCGCCGGCCGGTGTCGCGGCGGCCCCCGGCCTCGGCGGGGACGGCCCCGACCCCGGCAAGTGCGGCTACGGCCACCACGACCCCTGCAAGGGCGAACCCGGCCCTCCCGGCCCTCCCGGGCCCCCCGGACCCGTCGGCCCCCCTGGACCTGCCGGACCCCCTGGACCCGCCGGCCCCGCCGGGCCGTGCGTGAGCATCGACAGCTACAACCGCGGCTCGCAGCAGTACACCGGAATCATCAACCCCGACAGTGACATCAGGGTCGGCACCCGGGACCTGCAGCCGAACCCGGGCACGTACACCTGGTCGAACCTGTCGGACAACCAGGACGCCCCGACCAACGCCTGCACCATCACGGTGACCGAGCAGGGGAACACCCTGAACGTCCAGGTGATCACCACCACCGGCGCGGTGGTCGAGACGTTCTGCAACGTCCCCGGCAACCAGCTCGTGTGCAACGACCCGTGGACCCCGGTCAGCCCGCAGCCGCCGGCGTGACCTCTGCCGTTCACCGCCGCGGGCCCACGCCCCCACACGCAGGTGCCCCCACCCGAGGACTCCGGGTGGGGGCACCTGCGTGTGCCTCGGCGGACGACGCCTACAGGCCGAGCTCGACCTCGAACTCGCCGGCCTCCAGGATCGCCTTGACCGCCGTCAGGTAACGGGCCGCGTCGGCACCGTCCACCAGGCGGTGGTCGTAGGAGAGGGTCAGGTAGGTCATGTCGCGGACGCCGATGACCGTGCCCTCCTCCGTCTCGATGACGGCCGGACGCTTCACCGTGGCGCCGATGCCGAGGATCGCGACCTGGCCCGGGGGAACGATGATCGTGTCGAACAGCGCGCCGCGCGAACCGGTGTTGCTGATGGTGAAGGTCGCGCCGGACAGCTCGTCCGGGGTGATCTTGTTGCCGCGGACCTTGCCCGCCAGCTCCGCCGTGGCCTTGGCGATGCCGGCCAGGTTGAGGTCACCGGCGTTCTTGATGACCGGGGTCATCAGGCCCTTCTCGGAGTCCACCGCGATACCGATGTTCTCGGTGTCGAAGTAGGTGATGGTCCCCTCGGCCTCGTTGATCTTGGCGTTGATCGGCGCGTGGGCCTTCAGCGCCTGGGCCGCGGCCTTGACGAAGAACGGCATCGGGGAGAGCTTGACGCCCTCACGGGCCGCGAACGCGTCCTTGGCGCGGGCGCGCAGCTTCATCAGCCGGGTGACGTCGACCTCGACCACCGAGGACAGCTGGGCCTGCTCGTGCAGGGCCTTGACCATGTTGTCGCCGATGACCTTGCGGATCCGCGGCATCTTCACGGTCTGGCCGCGCAGCGGGGAGGCCTCCAGGACGGGGGCCTTCTTCGCGGCGGGCGCGGCAGGGGCGGCGGCCGGAGCCGGAGCGGCGGCCTTCGCGGCCTCGGCGGCGGCGATGACGTCCTGCTTGCGGATGCGGCCGCCGACGCCGGTGCCCTTGACGGTGGACAGGTCGACGCCGTTCTCGGCGGCGAGCTTGCGCACCAGCGGGGTCACGTAGGCGCCCTCGTCCGTGGCCTGGGCGGCAGCCGGGGCCGGAGCCGCGGGAGCCTGCGGGGCCGGGGCCGGAGCGGGCGCCGGAGCGGCCTGCTGCGGGGCCGGAGCCGGAGCCGGGGCCGGGGCAGGAGCCGGAGCCGGGGTGGGCTCGGGCTGGGCCGGGGCGGGCGCCGGAGCCGGGGCGGGCGCGGGCTGCGCCGGGGCCTCGGGGGCGGCCGGGGCGGGCGCGGCGGCCGGAGCGGCGCCGGCCTCGCCGATGACGGCGAGCTTGGCGCCGACCTCGGCCGTCTCGTCCTCGCCGACCACGATCTCCAGCAGCGTGCCGGACGCGGGGGCGGGGATCTCGGTGTCGACCTTGTCCGTCGACACCTCAAGCAGCGGCTCGTCGGCCTCGACGGTGTCACCGACCGACTTCAGCCAGCGGGTGACGGTGCCCTCGGTGACGGACTCGCCGAGCGCGGGCAGGACCACGTCCGTGCCCTCGGCGGAACCGCCGCCGGCCGCGGCCTCGGCGCTGGGCGCCGGAGCCGGGGCGGGCTGCTCGGTGGACGGCTGGGCCTGCGGCTCCGGCGCGGGAGCCGGCGGGGCCGCCTGCTCGGCCGCGGGGGCCTCGGTGGCCGCGGGGGCGCCGCTGCCGTCGTCGATCAGGGCCAGCTCGGCGCCGACCTCGACGGTCTCGTCCTCGGCGACCTTGATGGAGGACAGCACGCCGGAGGCGGGTGCGGGAATCTCGGTGTCGACCTTGTCGGTGGAGACCTCGAGCAGCGGCTCGTCGGCCTCGACGCGCTCGCCCTCGGCCTTCAGCCAGCGGGTGACAGTGCCCTCGGTGACGCTCTCGCCGAGCGCCGGAAGGGTTACGGAAACCGCCATGGTTTCGGTTGCTCCTTAGAAGTGCGGAAGTCTGTGTCGTCGCGCCCGGTGACTGAGGGCGTCAGTCGTGCGCGTGGAGGGGCTTTCCGGCCAGGGCCAGGTGGGCCTCGCCGAGCGCCTCGCTCTGCGTCGGGTGGGCGTGGATCAGCTGGGCGACCTCGGCCGGCAGCGCCTCCCAGTTGTAGATCAGCTGGGCCTCGCCGACCTGCTCGCCCATGCGGTCGCCGACCATGTGGACGCCGACCACCGCACCGTCCTTGACCTGGACGAGCTTGATCTCGCCCGCGGTCTGGAGGATCTTGCTCCTGCCGTTGCCCGCCAGGTTGTACTTCAGGGCGACGACCTTGTCCGCACCGTAGATCTCCTTGGCCTTGGCCTCGGTGATGCCGACGGAGGCGACCTCGGGGTGGCAGTAGGTCACCCGGGGCACGCCGTCGTAGTCGATCGGGACGGTCTTCAGACCGGCCAGCCGCTCCGCCACCAGGATGCCCTCCGCGAAGCCCACGTGCGCGAGCTGGAGGGTCGGGACCAGGTCGCCGACGGCGGAGATGGTCGGAACGTTGGTGCGCATGTACTCGTCGACGAGGACGTAGCCGCGGTCCATGGCGACCCCGGCCTCCTCGTAGCCCAGGCCCTGGGAGACCGGGCCGCGGCCGATGGCGACGAGCAGGATCTCGGCCTCGAACTCCTTGCCGTCGGCGAGGGTGACCTTGACGCCGTCCTGGGTGTACTCCGCCTTCTGGAAGAAGGTGCCCAGGTTGAACTTGATGCCGCGCTTGCGGAACGCGCGCTCCAGGAGCTTGGAGGAGTTCTCGTCCTCCACCGGGACGAGGTGCTTCAGACCCTCGACGATCGTCACCTCGGTGCCGAACGACTTCCACGCGGAGGCGAACTCGACGCCGATGACGCCGCCGCCCAGGATGATCGCGGACTTCGGCACGCGGTCCAGGACGAGGGCGTGGTCGGAGGAGATGATCCGGTCGCCGTCGATGTTCAGGCCCGGCAGCGACTTCGGCACGGAACCGGTCGCGAGCAGGATGTGGCGGCCCTGGATGCGCTGACCGTTCACGTCCACGGAGGTCGGGGAGGACAGCCGGCCCTCACCCTCGATGTACGTCACCTTGCGGGAGGCGACGAGACCCTGCAGGCCCTTGTACAGACCGGAGATGACCCCGTCCTTGTACTTGTGGACGCCCGCGATGTCGATGCCCTCGAAGGTCGCCTTGACGCCGACCGCCTCGCTCTCGCGGGCCTGGTCGGCGACCTCGCCGGCGTGCAGCAGGGCTTTGGTGGGGATGCATCCTCGGTGCAGGCAGGTACCGCCGACCTTGTCCTTCTCGATCAGGGCGACGTCCAGGCCCAGCTGCGCCCCGCGCAGCGCCGCGGCGTAACCACCGCTGCCACCGCCGAGGATCACTAGGTCGAAAACGGTGCTGGCGTCGTTCGCCACGTCACGTCCTCCATGCATGTGCGCCACGCCGGTCTCCAGTGACCGGTCGGCGGCTGGTGTCCGGCCGCTCATTGTTCTCGGCCCTTAGGTGGGGCCCTGTCCTGCCGAGCCCTATCCTCGCACTTGTCGGGGCGGTACGAGACGCGGGGCCGTGGTGTGAGACGTCCCACTTCCGGTGACGGGGCCCGGGGCGTGCCGTTCTGACCACGCCGCACGAGCGGGGCACTGCGGCACGATCCGGACGACGGACCCTCGCCCTACCCGCGCGCGAGGACCCGTCGTCCGAGGAGGCGTCAGCTCAGGTCGCCGGCGGCGGCCCGCTCCGCGAGGCGGACCAGGGTGCGCACCGCCGAGCCCGTACCCCCCTTGGGCGTGTACCCGAAGGGACCGCTCTCGTTGAAGGCCGGGCCCGCGATGTCGAGGTGCGCCCAGGTGATGCCCTCGCCGACGAACTCGCGCAGGAACAGGCCGGCGACCAGCCCGCCGCCCATCCGCTCACCCATGTTGGCGATGTCGGCCGTGGCCGAGTCCATCCCCTTGCGCAGGTGCTCCGGCAGCGGCATCTGCCAGGCCGGCTCGCCGGCCTCCTCGGCGGCCTCGTGCACCGCGGAGCGGAACGCGTCGTCGTTCGCCATGATCCCGAACGTGCGGTTGCCCAGCGCCAGCACCATCGCGCCGGTCAGGGTCGCGACGTCCACGATCGCGTCCGGCTTCTCCTGCGAGGCGGCCCACAGCGCGTCCGCGAGGACGAGACGGCCCTCGGCGTCGGTGTTGAGCACCTCCACGGTCTTGCCGCTGAACATGCGCAGCACGTCGCCCGGGCGCGTCGCCGAGCCGGACGGCATGTTCTCGGCCAGCGCCAGCCAGCCGGTGACGTTGACCTCCAGGCCGAGGCGGGCGGCGGCGACGACCGCGGCGAACACGGCGGCGGCACCGCTCATGTCGCACTTCATCGTCTCGTTGTGGCCGGCCGGCTTCAGCGAGATGCCGCCCGAGTCGTAGGTGATGCCCTTGCCGACGAGGGCGAGGTGCTTCTTCGCCTTGGACGAGGTGTACGACAGCTTCACCAGACGCGGCCCGGACGCCGACCCGGCGCCGACGCCGAGGATGCCGCCGTAGCCGCCCTTGGTGAGGGCCTTCTCGTCGAGCACCTGCACCTTGATGCCGTGCTCCTTGGCCGCCGCCTGGGCGATGGCCGCGAACGCCTCCGGGTCGAGGTCGTTCGGCGGGGTGTTGATCAGGTCGCGGGCACGGTTGAGTTCCTCGGCGACGGCGGTGGCGCGCGCGACGGCGGCCTTGTACGCCTTGTCGCGGGGCTTGCCGCCCAGCAGCGCCGCCTCGGCGAGCGGGGCCTTGCCGTTCTTGCCGTTCCCGGCGGAGCCGCCGTTTTCCTTGTAGGCGTCGAAGGAGTACGCGCCGAGCAGCACGCCCTCCGCCACCGCGCCGGCGTCGGCCGCGTCCGCCAGGGGCAGCGCGAACGCGGCCTTCTTGGTGCCGGCGAGGGCGCGGGCGGCCACACCGGCCGCCTTGCGCAGCGCCTCGGCGTCGTAGCCGGAGTCCTTCTCGGGCTGGGCGCCGAGGCCCACCGCCACCACGAGCGGCGCCTTGAAGCCGGCCGGCGCGGGGAGCTTCGTCACCTCGCCCTCGGCACCGGACGCGCCGAGAGTCTCCAGGACGCCGGCGAGCCTGCCGTCGTACGCCTGGTCCACGGCCTCGGCGCCCGGTGCGACGACCGGGCCTGCGGGCTTGGCGGCAGAGCCCTTGGCGACACCGATGACGATCGCGTCGGCCCGCAGGCCGGGGACCGCGGCGGTGCTGAGAGTGAGAGCAGTCACGGTGGTGAAATCTCGCTTCCGATGTGAAGTTGCTGTGGCCGAAAGATGTGGGTCGACCGGGCCCGGCAGCCGACCCTAATGGCGCTGTGCGGGTGCGGTCCCGCCGGGGCCTTCCCCGGTGCGGCGAACACTCGGGACGAGACTACGCGCGTCTGTGTGTCCACTCGTTCCTGCGGGGGTGCACCTTCCGTTGACGTCCCGGCCATGTCCGGGGCCCCTCGGCGCACGGCCGGGCGGTCACGATCATCCTTGAAGTCCCTGAGCGGCGGCCACGCGCCGCCCGTCCCCCTGGAGGATGCCCGGTGCGACGACCGTCCCTGCTTGTCATGCTGCTCGCCCTGCTGCTGGCGGCCTGCACCACCGCGCCGGCGTCCGACGCGAAGGCGCCGCCCGGCGACCGCTGGCGGCCCCGGCCGGGCACGGCCTGGCAGTGGCAGCTCAGCGGGCGGCTCGACACCTCCGTCGACGTCCCGGTCTACGACATCGACGGCTTCGACCACTCCGCGGACACGGTCGCGAAGCTGCACCGCGACGGCCGCAAGGTCATCTGCTACCTCTCCACCGGCGCCTGGGAGGACTTCCGCCCGGACGCCGACGACTTCCCCAGGGCGGTGATCGGCCGGGGCAACGGCTGGGAGGGCGAGCGATGGCTCGACATCCGCCGGACCGACGTCCTGGAGCCGCTCATGGCACGGCGCCTCGACATGTGCCGGGACAAGGGCTTCGACGCGGTGGAGCCGGACAACATGGACGGCTACCGCAACCGCACCGGCTTCCCGCTCACCGCCGGCGACCAGCTGCGCTACAACCGCCTCGTGGCCCGGCTCGCCCACGAGCGGGGACTGTCCGTCGGGCTGAAGAACGACCTCGGCCAGATCCCGGAGCTGGTCGGCGACTTCGACTTCGCGGTCAACGAGCAGTGCGCCCAGTACGGCGAGTGCGACGCGCTGACCCCGTTCGTCGAGGCGGACAAGGCCGTCTTCCACGTCGAGTACGAGCTGCCCACCGGCCGCTTCTGCGCCGACTCCCGGCGCCTGAAGCTGAGTTCGCTGCTCAAGCGGTACGAACTGGATGCGTGGCGTCGGGCCTGCTGAGTCCGAGGCCGGTCACGGCGGTGCCCGCCACCCGGTCGGCGAGGGAGCGGCGCGCGGGACCCAGCACCGGCAGCGCGTTGAACAGGAAGAGGGCCACCGCGACCGCCCACACCAGGACCGACAGCGCGACCTGGCCCTCCACCAGCAGGACGCAGGCCACGGCGTACACGGCGACGTCCGTGGCCGTGGTCACCGCCGCCCTGAGCGCCGCCCGGCCGGGCATCCGCGGGGTGACCTTCAGTCCGGTCAGCGCCTTGCCGACCGTGCGCCCCGCGAGGGCGAGGCACACCCACTGGTAGAGGAACGTCGCGACGATCAGCAGCCCGAAGGCCTGCTCGACGTAGAGCACCGACTTGTTCCACAGGGACAGGCCGAGGCCCTCGGAGGCGTCGACCACGTCGCCGCGCGAGGTCAGCAGGTCGAAGCCGCCGCGGGCGGCGAGTTCGGGCACGTCGGTGACGAGCGCGGATATCCGCTGGAAGGTGAGCACCGCGAGCGCCGAGGCCAGCGCCACGACCAGCGCGAAGTCGACGAGCCAGGCCAAGGCACGACGGAATTTCGGCATCAACGTCCCCCGTTCTGTGGTGATTCCGGCGGTCACGCTAGCCGCGGGGACCGGGGGACCGCAGAGGATCGGGAAGACCGTTTCAACCCAGTGACATGACGACGAGCGCGGTCGTCGCCGCGGTCTCCGCGAGCCCGCCGAACACGTCGCCGGTGACCCCGCCGAACCGGCGGACGCAGTGCCGCAGCAGGAGTTCACCGGCGGCGACGGCCAGGACGACCGCGGCGACGGCCCGGACGATGTCGTACGCCCCCGTGAACGCGCCCCCGGCCGCGGCGGCCCCGGCCACCGCGAGCGCGACCGGTACCGCGCCCGCCGGCGGCACCACTCCCGCGACCGCCGCGCCCAGCCCCTCCGGCCGCGCCGGCGGCACACCCACCCTGGCCGCCAGGGTGAGGGCCAGCCGGGCCACGACCGCCGACACCACGGCCGCCAGCGCCCCGCGCGCCCAGGAGTCCCCGTACGCCTGCGCCAGCGCGGCCGCCTGGGCCAGCAGGACCAGGAGCAGCGTGATCACCCCGAACGGGCCGATGTCCGACTGCTTCATGATCCGCAGGGCGTCCTCGGCGGGCTTGCCGCTGCCGAGCCCGTCGGCGGTGTCGGCCAGCCCGTCGAGATGCAGGCCCCGGGTCAGGGCGGCCGGTACGGCGACGGTGGCGACGGCGGCGAGCGGCGCGCCCGCGCCGAGGACCAGCAACAGACATCCCGCGGCGGCGGCCGCGACACCGACCGCGAGCCCGGCCAGCGGGGCGCACAGCATTCCCGCGCGGGCGGCCGGCCGGTCCCAGCGGGTGACCCGGACCGGGAGCACGGTGAGCGTGCCGAAGGCGAAGCGCAGGCCGTCGGCGGGGGAGGCGGAGGGGGCGGGCACCGGCGCAGATTACCCCTCGGTCAGCAAGGGGCTCACGGCCGCCATGGATAAAGTGCCCATATGGGACATTGGCTGGACCGGAACATCATCGAGCCCGGCAAGCTGCCGCTGCTCCTCGCACTGACCGCCTTCGTCCTCACGTTCGTGATCACCCGGGTCATCACACGTCTGATCCGGGCCGGCAAGGGCCCGTTCGGCAACGTCACGGCCGGCGCGGTGCACATCCACCACGTGGTGCCCGGCGTCATTCTCACCGTCATCGGCGGCTTCGGCGCGGTGGCGGGCGGCCGGCACGGCTTCGGCTCGGCGCTCAGCGCGGTGCTGTTCGGTATGGGCACGGGGCTGGTCCTGGACGAGTTCGCGCTCATCCTGCATCTCGACGACGTGTACTGGACCGAGGCGGGCCGCAAGAGCGTGGAGATGGTCGTCCTCACCGCCGCCCTGGTCGGCCTGCTGCTGGCCGGCTTCACGCCGTTCGGCGTCAACGACCTGTCCGAGGACGAGCTCCAGAACCGTGCGGGCGTCGTCGGGACCGTCGGGGTGAACTTCCTCTTCGCGCTGATCGCGCTGAGCAAGGGCAAGGCGCGGCTCGCGGTCTTCGGGGTGGTCATCCCGCTCGTGGCGCTGATCGGCGCGGTGCGGCTGGCGCGGCCGGGGTCCCTGTGGGCCCGGCGCTTCTACCGGCGCCGCCCCCGCGCCCGTGCCCGGGCCATCCTGCGGTCCTACCGTCACGACCGCCGCTGGTCCGGCCCCCGCCGCGCGGTGGAGGACTGGCTCGGCGGCAAACCGGACCCACCCCGCCCTTTGGAACGCGGCTGACCCGCGCCCCTTGAGGGGCGCGGGGAACTGCGCGATCAACCCCCACCCACCCGCGCGTTCGGGGTCAACGGGGCAGCGCCCCTTGAGGACGGGACGGGACGGGGCGGCGGGGGCGAAGAAAGCCTTCGAGCCCCGCCTCCCCAGGGCTCACGCCTCTTCCGCGCCGGTCTCCGCCTCCGCCGCCTCCGCGTGCAGGCTCATCGGCCCGTAGATCTCCGTCGTGTCCTCCAGCAGCCGCACCTGGTCGGCCCCACCCTCCGCGAGGGCTTTCCAGTTCTCCCCGATCCAGGACTCGGCGTCCCCCTGTGTGGAGAACTCCTCCGGCGGCACCGCGGGCTCGACCTGCGTCCCGTCGGCCTTCTCGAACCGCCACGTCCATGCCGCCATGTACGCCTCCCATGGGTCTGAGCACACTGCACGACAGAAGCCGGATCTTGGTCCGGCTCCTGACCAAGAGCGTAGTCGGACGCGCATCGGCTGTGGGCGCAGGTGAGAATCGGGGCGTGGAACTGACTCTGCTCGGCACCGGTGCCCCCGAGGGGCTCCCCCGCCCCGACTGTCCCTGCGCCGCGTGCGCCTCCGCGCTCGGTACGGACGCGCGGGCGGCCACCTCCCTGCTCGTGGACGGGGCGCTGCTGCTCGACCTGACGCCGGGCGCGGCGTTCGCGGCGGCCCGCGCGGGGCGTTCGCTGGCCGGCGTGCGCCAGGTGCTGCTGTCGCACCCGCACGACGGCCCCGCGGTCGAGGTGCCGGCCGGGCTGCCGCAGCCGGGACGGGTGCCGGACGGGCGGGAGTTGGCGCTGCTGACCGGCCATCGGGTGCGGGCGGTGGCGCTGGACTCGCCCGGCACCGGCTACGCCGTGACCGGCCCGGACGGGCAGCGCCTGCTGTACCTGCCGCCGGGCGGGGCGCCGGCCGGTCTCGAGGAGCCGGCCGAGTCGTACGCGATGGTGCTGCTGGACCTCGTGGGGCGCCCGGACGCCCTGGCGCGGCTGCGGGAGGTGGGCGCGGTGGGCCCGACCACGGACGTCGTCGCCGTTCATCTGGACCACGACGTGCCGCCGGGCGCCGAGCTGCGGCGACGGCTCGCGGCGGCCGGGGCGCGCGCCGTGCCGGACGGGACCACGCTGGAGGTGGGCGCCTACGAGGACGTGCCCGACGTGCCCCGCCGGACCCTGGTGCTGGGCGGGGCGCGCTCGGGCAAGTCGGTGGAGGCCGAGCGGCGGCTGGAGTCGTTCCCGGAGGTGCTGTACGTGGCGACCGGCGGGTCGCGCAACGGGGACACCGAGTGGGCGGCGCGGGTGACGGTGCATCAGGAGCGGCGGCCGGGGTCGTGGCGGACCGTGGAGACCTGCGATCTGGTGCCGCTGCTCAAGGACGACGGGCCGCCGCTGCTGATCGACTGCCTGTCGTTGTGGCTGACGGACGCGATGGACTCCGTGGGGGCGTGGGACGACGCCGAGTGGGCGGACGGCGGGGAGCGGGCGCTCCGCGAGCGGGTGCGGGCGCTGACGGAGGCGGTGCGCGACACCCGGCGGACGGTGGTCGCCGTGTCCAACGAGGTGGGCTCGGGCATCGTGCCCGCCACCGCGTCCGGCCGCCGGTACCGGGACGAACTGGGGCGGCTGAACACGGCGTTCGCTCAGGAGTGCGAACAGGTGCTGCTGGTGGTGGCGGGGCAGGCGGTCGTCCTGCGGGGGTGATGCGGCCCGGAGATCAGCGCCTGGGCGGCGTCGGCGGCTTCCGCGCGATGATCCGGTAGGCGTTGGCGAAGGGGGTGTGGCGCACCAGGGGCGCCAGCGCCAGGTCGGTCACCGCCGCGGCGATCACCAGCGGGGTGCCCGCGCGGAGCAGCACCGTGCGCAGGTGCCGCTGGAACGGGGTCGGCGGGATGGCACGCCAGGGGGTGTCCGGGGCGGGCAGCGTGTGGGAGAGGGCGAGGGCGATCAGCCCGGCCAGGTCGTGCGGTACGTGTGCGGCACGGTGCCCGTCCGTGACGAGCGTGCAGCCGCGCTTCTCGAGCTCCGCGCGGAGGTTGTGGCGGGGCAGAAGGTGGAGCCGGCGGGGCTGGTCGTAGGGCAGCCACCAGCGGCCGAACAGGGCGGCGAAGGCGCTCCGCGGGTCCAGGGTCTCGATGAGCAGATGGCCGCCGGGGCGCAGTGCGTCGAGCGCCGCGTGGAGCTCCGCCCGGGGGTCCGTGGTGTGCTCCAGGTGGTGCAGCAGGCTGACCACGTCGTAGCGTCCGGCCAGCCGGGCCAGGACCTTGGGGTCGGTCAGCGGCCCGATGTGCGCCTCCTCGACGCGGCCGAGCGTACGGGCCTTCTCGACGCGCGCGGTGAGGTCGGTGCCGTCGAAGGCGGTGTACGGGAAGAACTCCCGCGCGGTCTGCGGGAAGCGGGCGAGCCCGGTGCCGACGTCCAGCCAGCTCTCCGGTTCGCCGAAGGGGAGCATCGCGCGGGCGGCGGCGCGACGGCGGTGCCGTACGGCGTGCAGGGCGAGGACGCGTTCGGTGGCGGGGTCGCGGGGCGCGCCGCGCACGGCCCGCCGGTAGAAGGCGAGCCCCTCGGCGGTGAGGCGGGGGTTCTGGAAGGTGTGGCCGCAGTCCCGGCACTCGTCGACGGTGAACAGTCCGGGCCGGTGCCGGCGCAGGTCACCGGTTCTCAGCCGGTTGCGCAGCCGCGCGGAGCCGCACCAGGGGCAGTCCGCGCGGCGGGGCTCGTGCACCCGCGCGGAGCCGTGAGGGGCGGGAATCGCGGCGTCTGGGGTGGGTGCGGACATGGGCGGCTCCCGGCGTGAGGACGTACGGCGCGGACGATGTCCGGCAATCCGAGCAAAACGTTACGTATGGGAGCGCCTTTGGGGGTGGAGCGGCGCCGGGGTGGCGTGGTGGGGGTGAGGCCGCGTGCGCGGGGCTGACCGGTGGGACGTGGTGTTCGATCAGGGCCGGTACTGTTCGGCGAATGAGCTCGCTTGATATCGACGACTTCACCGATCTGATCGAGCGTCCGGACGGCGGGGTGCGCCGTGACGCGGAGGCGCGCCGGGAGCGCCAGGTCGTGCCGCCCGGATCACTGGGCCGCCTCGACGACCTGGGCGAGTGGCTGGCGGCGGCGCAGTCGGCGGTGCCGGTGCGGCCGATCGAACGGCCGCGGGTGGTGCTGTTCGCCGGCGATCACGGGATCGCCGAGCTGGGTGTCTCCGCGCGGGCCGCGGGCAGCGCCGCGGAACTGGTGCGGGAGGTCCTGGACGGCGGCCGTCCGGTGTCCGTGCTGGCACGGCGGCTGGGCGTGCCGGTGCGGGTGGTCGACATGGCCCTGGACTGCGATCCCGCGTCACTGCCCGAGGACGTCGTACGGCACCGGGTGCGGCGGGGCAGCGGGCGCATCGACATCGAGGACGCGCTGAGCGCGGAGGAGGCCGAGGCGGCGTTCCGTGCGGGGATGGCCGTCGCGGACGAGGAGGCCGACTCCGGTACGGATCTGGTGGTGCTCGGCGACGTGAGCGTGGGCGGCACCACGGCGGCGGGTGTGCTGGTGGCGGCGCTGTGCGGCACGGACGCGTCGGTGGTGACCGGGCGCGGAGGGCTGGCGATCGACGACCTGGCGTGGATGCGCAAGTGTGCGGCGATCCGTGACGCGCTGCGGCGGGCGCGGCCGGTGCTGGGCGACCAGTTGCACCTGCTGGCGACGGTCGGCGGGGCCGACCTGACCGCGATCACGGGGTTCCTGCTGCAGTCCGCGGTGCGGAAGATGCCGGTCCTGCTGGACGGGGTGGTGTCGGCGGCGTGCGCGCTGGTGGCGCAGCGGGTGGCGTTCCGGTCGCCGGACTGGTGGCTGGCGGCGCAGTCGAGCGGGGAGCCGGGGCAGGCGAAGGCGCTGGACCGGATGGCGCTGGAGCCCCTGCTGGCGCAAGGGGTGACCGTCGGGGAGGGGACGGGGGCGCTGCTCGCTCTGCCGCTGGTGCAGGCGGCGGCGGCGCTGGCGGCGGAGCTGCCGGAGGAGCCGGTGAAGTCCGACTGACACCGGGGCGGGTCTCCGCCCCCGGACCCCCTTTGCGCCCACGCGGCGGAGCCGCATGTCGATACAGCCCCGCGCCCCTCAAGGGGCGCGGGGAACTGCGCGAGCAACCCCCACCCGCCCGGGCGTTCGGGGTCAAAGGGGCAGCGCCCCTCGAGGACGGGACGGGAAGGGGCGGCGGGGGCGAGAAAAAAGGGTCTGTCGTCCGGGGCTGAGGGCTCAGCCCCGGACCCCGCACAAGTGCAGCAGCGAGGCGACGCCCCGATACGGATCCGTCCGCCCCGCCCGGTCCTCGACCGAGAGCAGCGCGTCCAGGTCGGACGGAGGAACCGCCTCGTCCGCCACCGTGTCCGCGAAGACCCGCACGCCGTACCAGGTGTGCAGCGGCGCCCCGATCCCCGCGAGCGTCGACGTCAGCCTCTTCAGCCCGTACGTCGCCGTCGCCGTGCAGAAACCCGCCAGCGCCCCGGCCCAGTCGCCGGAAAGACCCGCCCGCATCGCCGGCGCGTCGCCGTTGCGCACCAGCAGGGACAGCAGCCCGCCGGGCGCCAGCATCCGGGCCACCCCGGCCAGCAACGCGTCCGGCTCCTCGACCTGCATGAGCACGCCATGACACAGCACCACGTCGAAGCTGCCCGGCAGGAAGTGCACACCGGTGTCCCCGGCCTGCCCCTCGATGATCCGCATCCGTTCCCGGATGCCCTCCGGTTCCCCGGCGAGGGTCTCCCGCGCGGTGGCGATCATCGCCGCGTCGTGTTCGACACCGGTCACCTGGTGACCGGCCCGGGCCAGCCGGAGCGCCTGCGCGCCCCGGCCCATGCCCACGTCGAGCACCCGCAGCCGTCGTCCGACCGGGAAGCGCCCGACTATCTGCTCCTCCAGCTGGCGGGCCACCAGCTCCTGCCGCACGACGTCGCGCAGACCGCCGGGCCCGCCCAGCCGGTCCGGTGCCGCGCCGTCGGCGAACGGCGTGGTGCTCAGGGCCGCTCCCCGCGCTTGACCTGGGGCTTGGGCAGCCGCAGCCGGCGCATCTGGAGCGAGCGCATCAGGGCGTAGGCCACGGCGCCGCGCCGGTTGTCGTCGGGGAAGCGCTCGGCCAGCTGCTTCTTCAGCCGGAAGCCGGTCACGACCGAGTCGAGCACGATCATCACGATGACCACCAGCCACAGCAGCAGCGCGACGTTCTGCAGCTGGGGCACCTGGACCATGCTCAGCACCAGGATGACCACGGCCATCGGCAGGAAGTACTCCGCGATGTTGAACCGCGAGTCCACGAAGCCACGCGCGAACCGGCGCACGGGCCCCTTGTCACGGGCGGGCAGATAGCGCTCGTCGCCGCTGGCCAGCGCCTGGCGCTGACGCTCCAGCGCGGCACGGCGCTCCTCGCGCTGGCGCTTGGCGGCCTCCTTGCGCGTCATCGACGTGTTGGCCACGCTGCGACGCTGCGACTGGGCCACGCTGCGCTTGGGCGTGGGGCGGCCCTTCGGGGCCTCCGGGTGACGGGGCTGCTTGGAGTCGGTCACCGTCGCCTTGTCGGCGACCGATGCCTTCTCTTCCTTGGCACGGCTACGGAACACAAAACCCAAGGGTACGGGGTGCCCGGGGTTGGACCCCAGCCCCGTGGGGAACGATCCGGCAACACCGGACGTCTCCAAAAGGACAGAGGGGACGTAGTGGGGGTCTCCGGGACGTCCGCCCGGCGGGCCCCGGGAACCACCTACTCCTCACGCCGGAGCAGGAGAGCAGACAGTCGTCCTTGGGGATGAGCGCATCCGTCCCCGAACAGTGCGGTAATGGATGCAGGGCCCGTACTGTGGGTTCTGTTGCAGTCGCTGGAGCTGGAGTCCGTCAGAAGGGGGCGCGCGAAGCCCATGAGCGGTGTCATGAAGCGTATGGGGATGATCTTCCGCGCGAAGGCGAACAAGGCCCTTGACCGGGCCGAGGACCCGCGCGAAACCCTCGATTACTCGTACCAGAAGCAGCTGGAGCTGCTCCAGAAGGTCCGCCGCGGCGTCGCCGACGTGGCGACCTCGCGCAAGCGGCTGGAGCTCCAGCTCAACCAGCTCCAGTCCCAGTCGGGCAAGCTGGAGGACCAGGGCCGCAAGGCGCTCGCGCTCGGCCGTGAGGATCTGGCGCGCGAGGCGCTCTCCCGCCGCGCCGCGCTCCAGCAGCAGGTGACGGACCTGGAGACCCAGCACGCCACGCTCCAGGGCGAGGAGGAGAAGCTCACCCTCGCCGCCCAGCGCCTCCAGGCCAAGGTGGACGCCTTCCGCACCAAGAAGGAGACCATCAAGGCCACGTACACCGCCGCCCAGGCACAGACCCGGATCGGCGAGGCCTTCTCCGGCATCTCCGAGGAGATGGGCGACGTCGGGCTGGCCATCCAGCGGGCCGAGGACAAGACCGCCCAGCTCCAGGCGCGGGCCGGCGCGATCGACGAGCTGCTCGCCTCCGGCGCCCTGGACGACCAGTCCGGGATGCACAAGGACGACATCCAGGCCGAGCTGGACCGGCTCTCCGGTGGTACTGATGTAGAGCTGGAACTGCAGCGGATGAAGGCCGAGCTGGCCGGAGGCGGTACCGGTGACCGACAGGCCATCGAGGGCGGCGACGCGACGCAGCAGCCCCAGCAGCAGCCGCAGGACACCCCGCGCTTCGACAAGCAGTAGCCCACGCCGAGGAGGGCGTCATGATCGTACGGGTCATGGGGGAGGGGCAGGTGACGCTGGCCGAGAGCCGGCTCGCCGAGCTGAACAAGCTGGACGAGGAACTGCTCGCCGAGATGGAGAACGGCGACGGGCCCGGCTTCCGCGCCACCCTGAAGGCGCTGCTGGCCAAGGTCCACGAACTCGGCGAGCCGCTGCCGGACGACGCCCTGGAGCCCTCCGACCTGATCCTGCCGTCTCCCGACGCGACGCTCGAGGAGGTCCAGGAGCTCCTGAGCGACGACGGACTCATCCCCGGAGCGTCCTAGTGTCCTGAGTCAGGAATTCGGTTCAGATATCCGGCGAGGCGTTCGAGGATGTCGTCCGCGGTCTTCGTCCAGACGAAGGGTTTCGGGTCTT